>NZ_CP020991.1:988694-997170 GCF_002874775.1 Monoglobus pectinilyticus
TTTATTGCCACGGCTTTGATGACATCAGTGTTCATGAGGAGAGGATTCAGCAGGTATGTAAATATATTATAAACTATTATAACCAGCAGATTACTCTTGCTGACATTTCTAAGATGGCATATATGAGCCCGACTTATTTTTCTAAAAAGTTTAAAAAAGTAACCGGGTTTGGATTTAATGAATATCTAAATAACGTCCGCATAAAAATGGCGACAAACATGCTTGTTGAGACCCAGTATTCAGTAACCGAAATTGCCAGATTCTGCGGATATAAAGACAGCAATTATTTCGGCGACGTATTTAAAAAGATAATGGGGGTTTCACCAAGCAAATACAGAAAAGCGAATTATACATTTTAAAATAATATCAGCGTAAACCTGACAAAAACGAAAAATTTACAATATAAAAAGCACCTTCTTTGGTTTTATCTACCATGGGAGGTGTTTTACTTTGTCAGAAATAAATGTAAGATACATAAAAATAAAACCGGCTCCGCGAAAACGGAGCCGGTTAACTGTTTATATTTTATATTTTAGAATCAGAATAATTATTAGATTATACTTACAAATTTATGGGCTCGTTTATGTTACTCTTTCAGATTTCATAATCATTAAACTTTTTAAATTTTCCGAATTCTTATAACACGATAACAAACATTATTCTTATAACCCAATAGCAAACATTCTTACCATCAGACCACATCGTAATGTAAAACCTCAAATCAAAGCGCATAAAATTGTTTTATTTTATATTCTCAAAAATAAGTGAAAATAATCTTGAACATAATTATTCTAAATTTTCATCTTCAGCCGCACCGGAATCAATTTTTAATTCTACAGGGTTCACATGAACCATGCAGTGTTTGACTTTAGGAAAATTAGCTTCAATCGCATTGTGAACATTCTCGGCAATTGCATGGGAATCTCTAAGCGGCGTATTCTCATCCGCTCCTATCTCCACATCAACATATAATTTTGAACCAAACATTCTTGTCATAAGCAGGTCAAGCGAAATGACGCCTTCCTGGCTTTTAATCAAGTCGGACATCTTTCTTTCAGTCTCATCGTCACACGACTTGTCGACCATTTTGTCAAGCGCTTCTTTGCAGATATTATATGCGGCTTTCACAATGAACAAGCATATAACAACGCTGGCTAACGGATCGCAAATGGGGAAACCCAATCTGGCTCCCAAAATACCGATAAAACTTCCTACTGAAGAAAGCGCGTCGCTTCTATGATGCCATGCGTCTGCAAGCAATGCCGTAGAGTCAACCTTTTTTCCATAAAACCTTGTGTACCAAAACATGCCTTCTTTAACAACAATCGAAATAACCGCCGCAACTAAAGCTAACGCCCCGGGCACAGCCAAATCTCCGTAATTGCCGCCGAAAATTTTTTTGACGCCTGTTATTCCAACTCCAATACCGGTTATAAACAAGACAATAGCAAGCACGATTGCAGCTATACATTCCATTCGGTCGTGACCGTAAGGGTGTTCCTGATCCGGATCTTTCGCCGCCGCGTTCGCCCCAATCATCACAATAATAGTGCTGAACACGTCCGAAACAGAGTGAATCGCGTCACTTATCATAGCTCCTGAATTTGCTATAACACCCACAACAAACTTTATAGCTGAAAGAAGCACGTTAACAACTATACTTATGTTTGAAACACGCATTATAATCTTTTTGCTGCTTTGGCTGTTAAGTACCTCGTTCTCCATAATCACACTCCCTATGTCTATTGAAATCAATACTTTTAATATGTATGCTGAAAAATTAATTTTATGACATATTTTATTCCAAATAATCTTTCAGCTTTTTACTGCGGCTGGGATGACGAAGTTTTCTTAAAGCCTTAGCTTCTATCTGACGAATCCTTTCACGGGTTACATTAAACTCTTTGCCAACCTCTTCAAGAGTTCTTGCTCTGCCGTCGTCCAAACCAAATCTAAGTCTAAGCACTTTTTCTTCTCTCGGAGTTAATGTGCTCAAAACGTCCACCAGCTGCTCCTTTAACAAAGTAAATGTAGCGGCGTCGGACGGCGCCGGTGCGTCATCATCACGGATAAAGTCGCCGAGATGGCTGTCCTCTTCCTCGCCTATCGGCGTCTCCAAAGAAACAGGTTCCTGAGCAATCTTTAAAATTTCTCCAACCTTGTCAACCGGCATATTCAGCTCTTTTGCGACTTCCTCCGGTATCGGGTCGCGTCCAAGTTCCTGCACTAGCTGCCTTGAAACACGAACAAGCTTGTTTATAGTCTCAACCATATGAACAGGTATTCTAATAGTCCTCGCCTGGTCGGCAATCGCTCTGGTTATAGCCTGTCTTATCCACCATGTAGCATATGTTGAGAATTTATATCCCTTTGTGTAATCGAACTTCTCAACAGCCTTTATAAGACCTAAATTTCCCTCCTGGATAAGGTCAAGGAACAACATACCGCGGCCAACATACCGCTTCGCTATGCTGACAACCAGTCTGAGATTTGCTTCTGCAAGCTTGCGTTTTGCGTTAACGTCGCCCTCGCTCATTCTCTTGGCTAGGTCAGCTTCCTCAGCCCCTGTCAAAAGATTAACTTTTCCTATCTCTTTAAGATACATTCTAACCGGGTCGTCTATGCTAACGCCGTCAGGCACAGACATATCCTCCAGTTCTTCCTCTGTAACCTCATCGCTTTCATCCACAACAGGTTCAGGGTCTATGCTTCCGACGATTTCTATACCCTGTTTCTCTATTATTTCATATATTTTATCTATCTGCTCTGAATCCAATTCCAGTTCTTCCAGCTTGTCCGCAACTGTTTTGTATTCAATCATTCCGAGCTTTTTGCCGTCCTCCAGCAATCCTTGAATTATCTGAGCCTTTTTCTTGGCAACGGCAATATCAACTTTTTTCGTCTCAGCCCCCTGTTTTTCAACCGGCCTAGAACTTTCGGAAACACCGGCGCCGGTTTTTGAAGCCTGTTTTGACGATTTATTTGTCACGTCTTTTGAACCGCTCTCTTTAGCTTCCGTATTCTCAACATCCATAAGCTCTTGATTTTCAGCATTCTTATTTAATTCTTCATTATTTTTCATAATATATAACCCCCGTTATTCTTTTTTCTTCCGCTTTAGCTCAAAGAGCCGTTTTAATTCTTCTTCATCCCCGGAACTAATCGCCTTTTCTTTAATACGTTCTTCTTTTGATAAAGCGATAATCTCCAAAGGTTTTTTGGAAGCTTCATATTTATCTTTTATATTTTTATCACTTATTAAAATATTGGATATTTCTCCCACATTCTCAGGTGAGCATCTGTTCAGAATATCATTCCCTTCTGTGCCCTCGCCGCTCTCATATAATTCAAACAAAAGCGAAGCCAGCCTCTTATGTAATTCTGAACGTATAAAATCATCAGGGACTATTCCGGACTCTTTGACAAGCCCTATAACCCTTTTATCAGTCATCAGACACAAAAGCAGTCTTTCAGCATTAAAAAGCTCTCTGTCCCGATGACTGGCTGAAACTCCTCCTGTCATTATGTCCCGCTCTCTCCGTTGTTTATTTTCCTCCCGGCGTCTTAAAATAGCCTTTTCCTTATTTTCTATTCCGCTTATGCCGGCTGAAATACTTTCCGGACTGATAGAAAGCTCTTCTGCTATTTTGCTGATATATATTTCCCTCTGAGCCTGGTTTTTAACCCTAGATAAAATTACTGACACCTCATTCAAAAAGTCAACCTTATCATCCAAATCATCCAGGTTATATTTTAACTCCGCCTCGGCAACTTTATACTCAATCAAAGGCCTTGCCTTTTCAATCAGAACACTAAACATATCAGGGCCTTTCATCTTTATAAACTCATCCGGATCCTTGCCGTCGGTTACCGTCAGAACTCGCACCTTTACGTCAGCGTCGAAGAGAATATCTCCGGCTCTTATTGTAGCCTTTTTGCCTGCTTCGTCGTTATCATAACATAAAACGGCTCTTGGAGCATACCGTTTAACCAATTTTGCCTGTTCCGGCGTGAAAGCTGTACCCAAAGACGCTACGGCGTTATTAAATCCATTCTGATGAAGAGACACAACATCCATATATCCCTCCATAAGAAGAAGCCTGTCAGCCTTTGCGTTTTTAGCTATATTCAAACCAAATAGATTATCTTTTTTCTTAAACACCAATGTTTCAGGCGTGTTCCAATATTTTGGAGCGTCGGTACCGTCTTTTACTACACGTCCGCCGAAAGCTATAACATTCCCTCTGACGTCTATAATCGGAAAAATAACTCTGCCGTCATAAAATGCGTCATAAAATGTTCCGTTATCACGCTTTTTCACCAATCCGGCGTCCAGCATATCATTTTCATTATACCCTTTTTTCTTTAAAAAATTTATTAAATTTGACCATCCCTCAGGAGCGTATCCCAATCCAAACCGCTTTATCGTTGAATTACTAATCATGCGGTTTTTCAGATACGTTAATCCCGGTTCACCCGCCGGACTTGCTAAACACTCAAAAAAGTATCTCGCCGCCTGAGCATTAATCTCGTATATCTTTTCACGTTTTTTTGATATGGCCAGCTGTTTCTGCTTGTCCCTGCCGGTTCTGTTGTCCGGCATTTCCATATGTACCCTGTCCGCCAAATATTTTAAGGCATCCATAAAATCAAGGTTCATCGCCGCCTGTATGAAATGAATAACGTTTCCTCCTGCGCCGCAGCCAAAGCAATGAAACATCTGTTTATCAGGCGAGACCGACAAAGACGGAGACTTTCTGTCATTATGCAGAGGGCAGAGCCCCATCATATTATTGCCTGTGCGTTTTAAAGTTGTATACTCGGAAATAATATCAACGATATCGTTTCTCATTACAACTTCATCTATAAAGCTTTGAAAATCAGAACCAGCCATTATTATTTCCTTTCTAAAAAATAGTATTTTAAACTTAAAATCAATTTACCCAAAACTTAGGTATAAACAGCTCCTCATACCTTGCAATAGCGAACGGGTCGCTCATTCCGGCTATATAATCCATAGCTATTATACTATTATCGTCTGTCCTGCTGTTGTTTCTGGCGTCGGCAGGAATCAGGTCAATATCATTTACAAATCTTGAATAAAGCCCTTCAATAATATTTTTTGCCTTATCCTCTTCTGTTGCAACTTCTGCATTTTTATTCAAATAAACATTGTCAAACAAAAACTGTCTCAGCCCCATCATCGCGTCATATATATCAGGCTCCATCACAATATCATGCTCCATCACAATATCATGCTCGCTTCCTGAGATAGCCGCCTTTATCATGGTATCTATTCTTGCTGAATGTCTGTTGCCTAACACATCAGAAAACTCTTTAGGTATATCGTTCTCGCTGAGCAAACCTCCGCGTATCGAATCGTCAATATCATGGTTCACATAGGCGATTTTATCAGCGACCGCAACAATACGCCCTTCCAGTGTGTCCGCTCTTTTTGCTCCGGTGTGGCATACAATACCGTCTCTCACCTCATATGTAAGATTCAGTCCGCCTCCGCCCTCCAAAACATCAACCACTCTCAAACTCTGCTCATTGTGTTTAAACCCGGTCGGGCAAATCTCGTTTAAAACTCTCTCGCCCATATGCCCGAACGGAGTATGACCCAAATCATGCCCAAGTGCAATCGCCTCAGTCAAATCCTCATTCAAACAAAGCGAGCGGGCTATTGTCCTGGCTATCTGAGCAACTTCCAGCGTATGCGTCAGCCGCGTACGGTAATGGTCTCCCATTGGGGATATAAAAACCTGCGTTTTATGTTTAAGTCTTCTGAATGCTTTTGAGTGGATTATTCTGTCACGGTCTCTTTGAAAATCAGTTCTAATTTCACAAGAGTTTTCACTGCGTACTCTGCCTTTTGACTCGCTGCTCCGAGCCGCTTTCTCAGACAAAATTTCCCTTTCTCTGTTCTCAAGCATTTCCCTGACGCTCAAACACGACACCTCCGCATAAAACAATGTTAAACTCCCTATTAATACTCGCTCTTATACTATTCTACAAAAATAGATTTTTTCCTTTTATCTATTGACAAAATGTACTTTTAATAATAAAATTATTTTATATTACTAATTTTGAAAGGTGTTTCTATGATTCCTCCTACATTATCACCAAGACTAAACAAAATATCTGAACTCATAAACGATTCAGACGTAACAGCGGATATAGGAACCGACCATGCTTATCTGCCGGTATCTTTGGTATATAGCGGCAAATCAAAATATGTCATCGCCTCGGATATAAAAACCGGGCCTATAAAAAGAGCGGAATCAACCGTAAAAAAATATGATATGTCTGATTTTATCAGCCTCAGACAAGGCGCAGGACTGGAAACAATAACCCCCGGCGACAATGTTGATACAATAGTAATAGCCGGAATGGGCGGTCTTGTAATCTCAAGTATCCTCGAGAACTCACCGGAAATCTTAAATCAGGCAAAGAAAATAATACTCCAGCCTATGACTATGGTTCCTGAACTTAGGGATTATCTGTATAAAGGAGACTTTAAAAATATAAAAGAATACCTGGCGGTTGAGGAAAACAAAATATATAATATTATTTCAGCTGAACCGGGTAAAGATAAATATGAAGAGCCGTCGCCTGTTGAGTTATTCCTCGGACGCAGTCTTATAAATGAGCGTCCTGAACATTTCAGCTCTTATGTAAAGCGGCAGGAAAACAAAGTTCGGAAGATTATTGACGGACTCAGCAAATCATCAGAACCTGAAAATATAGAAAAAATTAGGTATTATAAAAATTTATTATCTGATATTGAAAAATTTATCATCGGCTAGGAGGAATTTATATGCCAAAAGTGAAGGATATTGCCGAATATATTGAAAGCTTAGCCCCTAAAACCCTGGCTGAGCCTTGGGACAACGTCGGACTAATGGTCGGTGATATGGACAGTAATGTTGAGAGCGTATACGTAACCCTTGATGTTACTTCTGAAAATATTGAAGAGGCCGTAAACTGCGGGGCTGATTTAATCGTTTCACACCATCCGCTTATTTTCACCTCAATAAACAGAGTGATTGAACAAGACGTCACAGGAAGCATTGTCAGAAGTCTAATTAAAAATGACATTTCTGTATATAGCGCCCACACAAACTTTGACATAGCCGACGGCGGAATGAATGATATATTATGCGATAAACTCGGCCTTTCAGGGGTGCGCCGCTTTACTGAATCTGAATGTACTGACCCATTTGGAAAACCGCTTGACCGAATCGGACGGGTAGGAATCCTAGATACTCCGATAGAAATGGCCGATTTTGTTGACTATGTAAAAAATGTTTTGGGATGTATGGCTATCAGCTACGTGGGAAGCGAATCCGAAATAATCTCCACAGCTGCAGTGTGCAGCGGCAGCGGCGGAGACTTGATTTATAACGCCTATAACGCCGGAGCCGACGTTTACGTGACTTCAGAAATAAAGCACCACGAGGCACAGCTGGCATTGGAGCTTGGAATAAACTTAATTGACGCGGGTCATTTTGAAACCGAAAATATTATATGTGATTTTATGGAAGACTATTTGCTAAGCCGATTTGATGATATTTCAATAACAAAATCAACCATGCTGCCTTATAAAAGAAGATAAATAAGTACCTAATGCGCTTTTATAATTTATTTTAACTTAAATTCTTAATCTACGAACCATTTATATTAATTGCAAAGTTTATATAAAGAATTTTTTACAGATTATATTATACACATGCAGTTGCTTCATTTTGTACTTTGAATCTAATACAGTGTGAAGTCAACAGATAGCTAGATATAATTTAAATGGTGTTTATAGTGAACGACACATCGGTTGGGCTGTGACCACACTTTTTAAAGTATGTGTAATACAACTCACTTTGTATTGATAAACCTACAATGTCAATTGTGACTACACTTTTATTTAAAAGTGTATGTCTTATAAACTATATAATGTGATATAAACTATAAATGCCAATAATTAACTTCGTTGATATAATAATCAAACTTAGTTGTGATGTACAAACGAAGTACGCCGCGTAAGGCGCGCAGTCGCGGAAAATTTGTAATTAGAAAGGTTTATAACAAACTATTCTAAATATGTTCACGCTACGCGTGAGATGGTAGTTCACCTAACGAGGCAGACGTCGTCTGCCCTACCGATGTTCACTATAAACACTGTATATACGGAAATAATTGAAAATGAACAATAAAGTTTATCGAAAAGTTTAGGTATATAATAAAAATAAATATTAAAATTCTATAAAAATGTGGTATAGCAAGCATCGGTAGGGCGTGCGAAGTACGCCGCGTAAGGCGCGCAGTCGCGGAAAACTTGTAATTAGAAAGGTTTATAACAAACTATTCTAAATATATTCACGCTTTGCGTGAGATGGTAGTTCACCTAACGAGGCAGACGTCGTCTGCCCTACCGATGTTCACTATAAACACTGTATATACGGAAATAATTGAAAATGAA